>NZ_JBHSRF010000005.1:239825-244943 GCF_042658925.1 Sphaerisporangium aureirubrum | reverse complement strand
GCCACCCCCCAACTCACCCCCACCCCGAACTCCCAAGTCAAAAAGGAAGCCGCCAAGAGCCTCGCCGAATCCTGCGGCTTCTAACCCACCGCCTTGTCCCCTAGAGGGGGATTCAACCGGCGCCGCCGCACTCCTCCGGCGCCGCAGCACTCCTCCAGCGCCAACGCACTCCCCCGGCGCCAACACTCCTCCGGCGCCGACACTCCTCCGGCGCCGACACTCCTCCGGCGCCGACGCGACGAGATCCACGTCGCGGTAAAGACGGCGCCACCTTCCGCAGACGGCCCGGCGTCCACCGTGCAGGCGGCCATCACCCGGCGCCGATGCGGCGGGTCGTGGTGCGGCGAATCCGGCGCCGCCTTACGGCGGACAACCCGTGGTGTGTGCGGTGCCG
Organism: Sphaerisporangium aureirubrum; assembly: GCF_042658925.1. Classification (NCBI taxonomy): domain Bacteria; kingdom Bacillati; phylum Actinomycetota; class Actinomycetes; order Streptosporangiales; family Streptosporangiaceae; genus Sphaerisporangium; species Sphaerisporangium aureirubrum. The sequence goes on along the minus strand of NZ_JBHSRF010000005.1, from coordinate 244,549 downwards.
GGTGAAATGGTCCTTGCGGAGGGCGCGCTTCGCGCGGGAGCCGCAAGGGCTGTTCTCCTGCGGGGGACACCCCCGCACCCCGGGCCCCTGCCGGGCTCATCGTTCCCGCCGCACCCCGGCGCCCCGCCCGAGACGTGCCCCCGTGCCACCCACGGCCATTCCTCCGGCGCCGAGTCGGCGGGTCGTGGCGCGGCCAATCCGGCGCCGCCCTACGGCGGACAACCCACGGTGCGTGCGGCGCCAGGTGAAACGGTCCTTGCGGAGGGCGCGCTCGCGCGAAAAGCGCAAGGGCTGTTCTCCTGCGGGGGACACCCCCGCACCCCGGGCCCCTGCCGGGCTCATCGTTCCCGCCGCACCCCGGCGCCCCGCCCGAGACGTGCCCCCGTGCCACCCACGGCCATTCCTCCGGCGCCGAGTCGGCGGTGTCAACGACGCGTGAATCCTGACCCCCTACCGACGTCTGAAAGTTGACCCCCTGCTGGTGTTGTCGGTCATGGCTTGTCACTGATGGTCGTTGTTAGCCTGGGCTGCGGGAGCACGGCCCAGATCACGGTTTTTGAGGCGGTAGCTGTCTCCTTTCAAGCTGATGACCTCGGCGTGGTGGACCAGACGGTCGATCATGGCGGCGGCCACCACGTCGTCGCCGAACACCTCTCCCCAGCGCCCGAACGGCTTGTTGCTCGTCACGATGAGGCTGGCGCGCTCATAACGGCTGGAGACCAGCTGGAAGAACAGGTTCGCCGCCTCGGCCTCGAACGGGATGTAGCCGACCTCATCGACGATCAGCACCGGGACTCGGGTGAGCTTGGTCAGCTCGTCCTGCAGCCTGCCGGCGGCGTGCGCCTCGGCCAGCCGGGCCACCCACCCGGCCGCGGTGGCGAACGCGACCCGGTGCCCGGCCTGGCAGGCCCGGATACCCAGACCGACCGACAGATGGGTCTTGCCGGTGCCCGGCGGGCCCAAGAACACCACGTTCTCGCGTGCGGTGACGAAGTCCAAGGTGCCCAGATGGGCGATGACCTCGCGCTTGAGAGAGCGCTGGTGATCGAAGTCGAAGTCCTCGATCGCCTTGCGCGCAGGGAAGCGGGCGGCGCGGATGCGGGCCTCACCGCCGTGGGACTCGCGGGCGGCGACCTCGCGTTGCAGGCAGGCGGTCAGGAACTCCTCATGGCTCCACGATTCGGCGCGGGCCCGTTCGGCCAGCCGCTCGATGGCGGCGTGCAGGGACGGCGCCTTCAACGCCCGGGTCAGATAGGCCAGCTCGCCGGCCAGGTTGCGACCACCGGCCGTGGCGCCGGCCATCACGCCACCACCGTGTCGATCGTGTCGATCCCCAGCAGCGTGTCGTAGTCAGCCAGATGGCGCTGTTCGACCTCCGGCTCGGCTGGAGCGGCCACCGCCTGGACCCGGGTGCGGCGCAACGCGGCGGCGGCGTGGGCGTGGGAGGGGTCGGTGATGGTCTGGTGGGCGGCCCAGCACCGCTCATGGACGGCCACCACCTGGCCGCCGCACCTCACGGTGACCTGCTCCAGATCAGCGACAACCTCCACCATGCGGCCGATGACCGCAGGGTGGACCGAGTAGTCGTTGGAGGCGACGCGGATGTAGTGGTCGCGGGCCAGCCGGGTCGCCGTCCGCCAGCCGACCGGCGGAGCCACCGGCGGCAGTGGGAGCATCGCGGCCAGGTCGGTGACGATCCGGTCGGCCGGACGGCACTCGATCCGCCGGTGGTGGCGAACGTTGGCCCGATGGGCCAGCCAGTCGTCCATCTGGGCGTTGAAGTCGCGGGGGCCGGTGAAGGCCCGGCCCGGCAGAAACGAGGTCTCCAGGTACCCGTTCGCCCGCTCCACCAGGCCCTTGGCCTCCGGATCGCCCGGCTTGCACTGGCGGATCGCGATCCCCAGCATCCCGCGGAACGCGTTCGCCTCGGCGGTCAGCTGCGGCCGGCCGCCCTTCCACTGCCCGATCGCGCCCTCGTTGTCCCACACCAGCGTCTTGGGGACCGCGCCCCATCCGCGCAACAGCATCCACATGCCGGCGAACAGGTCACCGGCCGAGCGCGAGGGCAGCATGCGCGCCATCAGCCACCGCGAATAGCCGCTGACCATGACCAGCACCGGCGGGCAGCCCGTCTGCCCTGCCCCCAACGAGATCTTGGCGGGCGGGAACCACAGGTCACACTGGGCCAGCTCACCGGGCTGATAGGTCGTCCGCGAGGCCGGATCGGCCGGCCGGTAGTACGGCCGCAGCAGCCGGATGCGGCCCTTGAGCACGCTCAGCGAGCGGTCCCAGCCGATCCGCTCGGCGATGACGGTTGCCGGCATGTCGGGGAACTCCTCTAGCAGCGCCCGGATCCGGGGTTCGACCGCGTCCACGATCGACCCCTTCCTGGTCCGCTGGTACTTCGGCGGCTCATCGGCCACCAGTGCCCGTTTGACGGTGTTCTTCGAGATACCCATCCGCCGAGCGATCGCCTTGATCGGCATGTGCTCGGCCCGGTGCAACCGGCGGATCTCCGCCCAGTCCTCCACCTTGATCACCCTCCACCGTGGCAGCAGAGGGGTCAGTTTTCGGCCGTCGTCTAGGGGTCAGTTTTCACGTGTCGCCGACAGGCGGGTCGTGGCGCGGCCAATCCGGCGCCGCCCTACGGCGGACAACCCGCAGTGTGTGCGGCACCCGTGAAATAGTCCTGCGGAGGGCGCGCTCCGCGCGAAAAGCGCAAGGGCTGTTCTCCCGCGGGAGACACCCGGCTGAACGCCATGCTGGCCGCGCTCGCGGAGTCCGTAGTGCTGTCCAGGACGGCCCATCCAGCCTCCAGGTAGGCGACCCCCAGAACTGGTGTCGACGGAGAAAGCACAGGGCTGTGCCGCCCCTGAGGGTGGAGATACATTTCGGCACCCCTGGGATCTGGGCCTGGGTTACTCGTTGGTGTTGGTAGTCCGCTGGTGGGTCCATTTGGCTATGTGGTGAGAACCAGAGCCAAGTGAGAGCCATGGCGGCCCCGAACTTCTAAAGCTACGGGAAGCCGTAAAGGGGAACGAGACCAGGCACCTGACAAGCGACTAGGCGCGTGGCCACGCCGTCAAGACTCGTCGTGCCGACGCGCGAGATGAACGGTGATGTCGGCGATGATCTCGACCGTTTCCGGCAGAACGTCGATGATCTGGCGGAACACCTGCTCGCGCTCCGCGTCCGGCAAGACGAGATAAGCCGAGATGGTCGAGAGATGGCCGACGTAGTCGTGAGCAGTCAGCGTCAAACGGCGTTCGATCATGGCCTGCCGGACATCGGTGAACCACTCCGACCGTTGAAGCTCTGTGCCTGGCCACTGCATCTCCGCCTCCGGAGGCGTCCCGTCCGGAGAGGGAACGCCATCACTTGCCAGGAACGCTGAACGCGCCGCGCGGACCGCCTGTTCCACAGCTGGGTCGGCCAGTTCGATCGGGCCGCCGAATGAGGCGAACACGCCACCTGGCTCGACCAGCGAAGCCGCCCGTGACCACCGGCCCTCCGGGTTCGTCCAGTGCAACGCCGCAGCCGCGTAGACCAAGCCGTACCTCTTTCCCGGCCGCAGGTCCTCGAACGCGGCTTGCACGGTCCTGACGTTCGCCGGCACGTGTCTGCGCAGCTCGGTGAGCATGGCCCCATCGGGCTCGGTCGCCGTTACAACGATCCCTCGCTCAGCGAACAGGCGGGTGGCCTTGCCTGTCCCAGCGCCGATCTCCAGGGCGGTCCTGACCGGCCGGGCGGCGTAGGCCGTCACCATGTCGAAGAGCTCCACCGGATACCCTGGCCGGAACCGTTCGTAGGCTTCCGCCATCACTCCGAAGCTCAGTGCGCGACCAGACATGCCGAGCATGGTAGTCCCGAAACGTTCGAATACGGGACGGCCGCGATCGCGGCCAAGCGCTCAAGGTCAGCGCTTCCCGAAAGCCATCCCGAACCCCTGCGATGGCCGGCGTCGCCTGGACCGAGATATCCGGGCCGCCCACGACCGGCAGGGCCAAGACCTGCCAGTCCCTCCGAGGTGGACCTCCTGATCACCGAGGAGGACCGGCTGGCGCCGGTGGCTCCGAATCCCATCGATACCGGTCCGTCGCCCATCGAGGTGGCTCCGGCCCTCACGAGCATCCGGCTCGAACTCATCGACATATCCAGTCCATTCGAGGTCCGAAAGGAGCGAGCCGGTTTGATTGGTGTTGGTTAGTAATGGCGGGGTTGGGTGTGCTGGTGGTCGGGAGTTTGACGTTGTACATCTATCTGTCGCTGACGGGTGTTCCGATGCGGGGCCGGGGCGGCGGGTTTGAGACCCCCGACGGGGTGAAGCACGACTGGCTGACCGGGGTGGACAAGGCGGACGGCACCCGGGAGATAACGTCGGCGGACCGGTACGTGGTATCAGATGCGGCGGTGGGCGGAATACTCGTCCACCAGGCATGGGGCGGTGCTGGTGTGGGTGCGCAGCGAGGCGGGCGCCGATAATCAGGTGAGAATCTGGACGTGGCGTAACAGCGACCGGTGGGACCGCTACCGGTGCTACCTGTGGGAGCTGCCGGGGCATCAGCTGATGGCGGGAGAGCAGGCGCGGATCGCCGTGCGGGAAGCCAAGCTGTCGGGGAAGAGCTGTACCGTGAGCCCGGCAGGGCCCGGGGGTGCGGGGGTGTCCCCCGCAGGAGAACAGCCCTTGCGGCTCCCGCGCGGAGCGCGCCCTCCGCAAGGACCGT